>NZ_JAFMZG010000043.1:0-6415 GCF_049132125.1 Pseudomonas sp. NFX5 | reverse complement strand
GTGTGTCAGTCAGCTTATCCGTCACTGATACACCGCAATCGGGAGCAAGCCCCCTCCCACATTTGGTCCTGGATACATTCGGCAGGTAAGATGGCGACCCTTCGCACAGCGCCCTGCCAACCATAAGCCCTCCCATGCCTTTCGAACTCAGCGTAGACCTCACCACCCTCGCCATTCTCGCCGTCGTGGCCTTTATCGCCGGCTTTATCGATGCCATCGCCGGCGGCGGCGGCCTGCTTACCACCCCGGCGCTGCTCACCGCTGGGATGCCGCCCCACCTGGTACTGGGCACCAACAAGCTCAGCTCCACCTTCGGTTCGGCCACGGCCAGTTTCACCTTCTACCGTCGCAAGCTGTTCCACCCGCGCCAGTGGGTGCATGCCATCGTCGGCACCTTGATCGGCGCACTGGCCGGTGCGGTGGTCGCCCACTACCTGCCCGCCGAAACCCTCAACAAAATGCTGCCGGTGATCGTATTCGCTTGCGGCGTGTATTTGCTGTTTGGTGGCACGCCCAAGGCACCGCTGGACGCCGACGCGCCGATCAAGAAGAAATGGCAAGGCGCCCAGGGTTTCGGCCTGGGCTTCTACGACGGCGTGGCGGGCCCCGGCACCGGTGCGTTCTGGACCGTGAGCACCCTGCTGTTGCACCCCATCGACCTGGTGAAGGCCAGCGGCGTGGCGCGCAGCATGAACTTCGTCAGCAACGCGGCGGCGCTGTCGGTGTTTATCTTCAACGGCTCGGTGGATTGGATTGTCGGCCTGGCGATGGGCGTGTCGGTGATGTGTGGCGCATTTTTTGGCGCGCGCAGCGCGATCAGCGGCGGCGCCAAATTCATTCGCCCGGTGTTTATCACCGTGGTTCTCGGCCTGACCGTGCGCCTAGCCTGGCAGCACTGGTTCAGCGTGGCCTAGGCGACGGGCCAGGTAGAGGTCGATCAGGTAACGCGCAATCGAGCGTGACGCCGGCAGCGGCGGCAGGTCGTGGATGCTGAACCACTGCGCGTCCTCGATCTCGTCGGCCTGGGGCACGATGTCGCCACCGGCGTACTCGGCATGGAAGCCCAGCATCATCGAATGGGGGAACGGCCAGCACTGGCTGCCCATGTACTGGATGTTCCTGACCTCCACCTGCACTTCTTCGCGCACCTCGCGGATCAGGCAGTCCTCGGCCGACTCACCCGGCTCGGCAAAGCCCGCCAAGGTGCTGTAGACCCCGGTGACAAAACGCGGCGAGCGCGCCAGCAGGATCTCGTCGCCACGGGTCACCAGCACGATCATGCTCGGCGAAATCCGTGGGTAGCTGCGCAGGTCGCAGGCCTGGCAATACATCGCCCGTTCCCGTGGCACCTGGACCATGGCCTGGCCGCAACTGCCGCAGAACCGATGCTCCCGCGCCCAGGTGCCGATCTGCGCGGCGTAGCCCAGCACTTTGTAGAGGGTGTGATCACCTTGCAGCATGAAGCCGCGCAGGCCCTGCCAGCCGCAACCCGGCACTTCGCCCGCCGAATCGAGTTCCAGCAGGTACACCGGCTCACCGTCGAGGTGGCCGATGCCGTGTTCGGCAAACACCGATAGCTCCTGGCGCTTGAGCCATTCCCGAGGGAACAGCGGGCCGTTGGCATCATGCAAAAAGCCCTCGCGGCTGCGGGCGACGGCCCAGCCGCCGGGGGCGTCGTTGTCCAGCAGCGTTGTGGTAATCCAGCCTGGGGTCATGTCAGTCAATCCACGAATTCGGGTTTCTGCTTGCTCATATGGGCCGCGATGGCCACGCGCAGGTCGTTGGATTGCAACATAGCCGAGTTCCAGGTGGCAACGTATTCCAGACCGTCATTGACCGTATGGTCACGCATGTAGCTGATCATGGCCTTGGTGCCGGTGACCGCAATCGGCGACTTGGCCGCGATTTCATGGGCGATCTCGAACACCCCGGCCAACAGGCTTTCCTGGTCGGCATACACGCGATTGACCAGGCCGATGCTGCGCGCCTCCTCGGCACCGAACGGGCGGCCGGTGTAGGCCAGCTCACGCAGCATGCCGTCGCCGATGATGCGTGGCAGGCGTTGCAGGGTGCCGACGTCGGCGGCCATGCCGATGTCGATTTCCTTGATCGAGAATTGCGCGTCTTCAGCCGCGTAGCGCATGTCGCAGGCGCTGATCAGGTCGATGGCGCCACCGATGCAGTAACCCTGGATCGCCGCCAGTACCGGCTTGCGGCAGTTATCGACGGCATTGAACGAGGCTTGCAGCTCGAGGATCTTGCGCCGCAGCAGGCGCGCATTGCGGCCCACATCCTTGCCGAAGTCGTTGGCCACCGAGGCGAGCATCATCAGGTCGATGCCGGAGGAAAAATGCTTGCCGGCACCGCTGAGCACCACGGCGCGTACGGCGTCGGTGTCTTCGATCCATTGGAAGATGTCGATGATCTCGGTCCAGAACGCGGCGTTCATCGCGTTGATCTTTTCCGGGCGGTTGATCTGCACATGGGCTACGTTGCCGCTGAGTTCGACGACGAAAGCTTGGTATTCGGACATGGCAGTGATCCCTGGCTGGCGAGTGATAAGGCCTGAACTATAACAAGGGTACGTGACGGCGCATCGGCCAAAAGCGGGACTGGCAACGGCGATGGAAAAGACGCTGGATAAAAGCCCCGGCACACGCCATCCTTCGCGCTTTGAGCCGCCCCATCAGCGGCGTTCGACGTTTAAAGGATATGCCCATGCACACCCAACCCCTCGCCCCCGCCGATTTCGAATTCATCGAAGAAACCCTGTTGAAATACGGCGACGACCATTCGGTGCTGAACCTGGCCGAACTCGACGGCTACTTCACCGCGCTGGTGTCCAGCCCGGCACAGGTGGACATCGCCGAGTGGTTCCCGGCGATCTGGGGCGGGCAGAACCCGGAGTGGGAAAGCGCCGAAGAGGCCCAGCAGTTCCTTGACCTGTGCGTGCGTCATATCAACACCCTGGCCGCACAACTGGCGACTGACGCCAAGGCCTTTAAGGCACGCTTCGATGAAACCGAACACCAGGACCAAGTCGTGACCCTCGCCGAAGAATGGTGCTTTGGTTATATCCGTGGCGCCGCTATCGGCAATTGGCCTGAGTTGCCCGCGGAGCAGGTAGCGAACCTGGAGAAAATCTCCTGGTGCGCCGAGCAGGACAACTTCGAGTTGCCCGCCGACCTGGATGTGAAGCTGCATCAGCAACGGGTCAGCGCTATCGAACCGGCCGCACGGGCACTGCACGATTACTGGTTGAGCAAGCGCTAGACCTCGACAAGCACCGCACCTTTGGCCGATTATTCGGGTCCGCCCGTCGGCCACTCCGTACCACCTTGCCTTGATCAGGAGCCTTGCACCTTGAGTTCGCAGAAAACCGTGACCGTTACACCGCCCAACTTCCCCCTGAATGGCAAGGTCGCGCCCCCCGGCTCCAAATCCATTACCAACCGTGCCTTGCTGCTGGCGGCCCTGGCCAAAGGCACCAGCCGCCTGAGCGGCGCCCTGAAGAGCGATGACACCCGGCATATGTCGGTGGCCCTGCGCCAGATGGGCGTGACCATCGACGAGCCGGACGACACCACCTTCGTGGTCACCGGCACCGGCAAGCTGCAATTGCCGGCGCAGCCGTTGTTCCTCGGCAATGCCGGCACCGCCATGCGCTTCCTGACGGCCGCCGTGGCTACCGTGCAAGGCACCGTGGTACTGGACGGCGACGAGTATATGCAGAAACGTCCGATCGGCCCGCTGCTGGCCACCCTCGGCCGGAACGGTATCCAGGTCGACAGCCCGACCGGTTGCCCACCGGTGACGGTGCACGGCGTGGGCACGGTCCAGGCCAGGCGCTTCGAGATCGACGGCGGCTTGTCCAGCCAGTATGTCTCCGCCCTGTTGATGCTCGCCGCCTGCGGCGAAGCGCCGATTGAAGTGGCACTGACCGGCAAGGACATCGGTGCCCGTGGCTACGTGGACCTGACCCTGGACTGCATGCGGGCCTTCGGCGCCCAGGTCGAGGTGGTCGACGACACCACCTGGCGCGTGTCCCCCACCGGCTACACCGCCCATGATTACCTGATCGAACCCGACGCGTCCGCCGCCACCTACTTGTGGGCTGCCGAAGTGTTGACCGGTGGCCGCATCGACATCGGCGTGGCCGCCCACGCCTTCACCCAACCGGACGCCAAGGCCCAGGCGGTGATCGCGCAGTTCCCGAATATGCAGGCCACCGTGGTGGGTTCGCAGATGCAGGACGCGATCCCGACCCTGGCGGTGCTGGCTGTCTTCAACAACACCCCGGTGCGCTTCACGGAGCTGGCCAACCTGCGGGTCAAGGAATGCGATCGCGTACAGGCCCTGCATGACGGCCTCAATGCGATCCGTCCGGGCCTCGCCAGCATTGAAGGCGATGATCTGCTGGTCGCGGCCGACCCGGCGCTGGCCGGCACGTCGTGCAACGCCCTGATCGACACCCATGCCGACCACCGCATCGCCATGTGCTTTGCCCTGGCGGGGTTGAAAATCGCGGGGATCCGCATCCAGGACCCGGACTGCGTGGCCAAGACCTATCCTGGGTACTGGAAGGCCCTGGGCAGCCTTGGGGTCGCGTTGAGCGACTGACTCAACGGCGTCGGAATGGGGAGGTAAGGATCATGACCATTCGCCAACCCTGCCCACCCGGCGCCTGTGTCTGCGACCGTGAACAGCTGCTGGAGGCCCCCGGCGCCGACCTGCGTATCCTCAGCCTGACCCGCCAGGAAGAAAAACGCCTGGTCGAGCGCCTGGAAAACCTGCAAAGCCTGCAAGACCTGGAGCGCATGCAACAGCGGATGCACGAGTTATTGGGCATCCGCGTGCATGTCGCGCCGGGGCACACCGAGGTCAAGAGCATGCGCGGCATCCAGATCGTCATCGACGAGCTGCCAGGCATGTGCCGCAAGACCCGGCAAGCGATCCCGGCGGCGATTCGCCGGGGCCTGGAGAAAAACCCGGAAATTGCCTACCGCCTGCTGGACGCCCACGACCTGTTTCGCGAAGGTTGAATCAACCGGCGACCGTCTCGGCCTCGAACAGCCTCTGCCCGATCGCTTTCGCCGTCTTCAGATGCGCCGGGGCCGCGCCGCCTTCCGAATCCAGCAACAGCTCGGACGTCATCACCTTCGCCCCGCAGTAATCGAAGATGCCGTAGTCGATTTGGGTGCGCATCGCCTTGGCATAGCCATGACGGTCAAACGCGCTGTCATCCGCACCGCCGAGGGCCAGCAAGTGCACCTGCAAATGCCGCAGTTTTTTCACCACCGGGGTATCCGGGCCGTAGTCGATCGCCCAGCCGTTGACGAACACACGGTCGACCCAGCCCTTGAGCAGACCCGGCAGCGACCACCAGTAGATCGGGAACGCCAGCACCAAGGCATCGGCGCGCTCGATGCGCGCCTGTTCCGCCAGCACGTCGGCCGGGGGCGTGGCCTGGGTGCGGTGTACCCGGTGATCGGCGGCGGTGTAGCGCGGGTCGAAGCCTTCGGCGGCGAGGTCGGCGATTTCGAAGGTGTGGCCCTCAGCAGTCAGCCCGGCAGACACCTGTGCGGCCACGGCGTGGGTGAGGGATTGTGGGTCGTGATGGGCAACGACGATGAGTGCATGCATGACTTTGACTCCCTTTGGGCTTAAGCTACTTCTGGTAAGTTAACGCCATCAAGTTACTTTTGGTATATAAACATGTCAAGCCCTGAATCCCCTGCCCCACGTCGTCGCCTGTCCCGTGAAGATCGCCTGCGTCAGTTATTGGAGGTGGCCTGGCAGCTGGTGCGCGAGGAAGGCACCGAAGCCCTGACCCTGGGCCGCCTGGCGGAACTGGCCGGCGTCACCAAACCGGTGGTCTACGACCATTTCGTCACCCGTGCCGGGCTGCTCGCCGCGCTGTATGAAGACTTCGACGCGCGTCAGACCCAGGTGTTTGCCGAAGCCCTCGACGCCAGCCGCGCGACCTTGGAAGAACGCGCCGGGGTGATCGCCTCGTGCTATGTCGATTGCGTGTTATTGCAGGGCCGGGAAATTCCGGGGGTGATTGCCGCACTGAGCAGTTCGCCGGAGCTGGAAGCGCTCAAGCGTAAGTACGAGGCGATTTTTCTCGACAAATGCCGTGCCGCATTGGAACCCTTTGGCCACGTATCACAGGCAGGATTAAGGGCGATGCTGGGCGCTGCGGAAGCGTTGTCCTACGCTGCGGCCAGTGGCGAGATCAGCCGTGAAGAGGCGCAAGATGAGCTGTTGGCGACCATCCTGGCAATGGTCAACCGCCCACGGCGTTGAAGACTGAAGAAGCTTCTGTGGTAAACGAACTTTGCTGTGGTGAACAGGCTTGTTGTGGTGAGCAGGCTTGTTGTGGTGAGCGGGCTTGCCCCGCGCTGGGCTGCGA